>BDSU01000023.1 GCA_002897675.1 bacterium BMS3Abin02
GGTGCTTTCCCTGCGTGGAGGATTCTCTACCCCATCGACCTCGGCTCGTTCCTCGCCGAGGCCACTTCCCCTGCTAGGGGAAGGAAAGAGGTGGGGTCGTTGTTCGCTTGGGTGCTTTCCCTGCGTGGAGGATTCTCTACCCCATCGACCTCGGCTCGTTCCTCGCCGAGGCCACTTCCCCTGCGAGGGGAAGGAAAGAGACCCCATCCCCCTCGCTGCGCTCGGGTATTTCCCCTGCGAGGGGAAGGAAGAGGTGGGTGCCGCGTGGCATACTCCGCCATCAGCTAGACGGAGGCATCGCCCGTGGCAGTCAGTCATCCGAACCGTCCCCCCGTCGCTTCCGGCGCCGAGATGAGTGACCTGTACGAGCGAGATCGCCGAGCCATCGCCGGCATCGAGAAACTCCGTTTCTTCCCCCTGGCCGTGATCGGGGGAGAGGGGTCGTACCTGATCGCGCAGGACGGCCGCCGCCTCCTCGACCTCTCGGCCTCCTGGGGAGCGGCCAGCCTCGGATACGGCCACCCGGCCGTCGTGGAGATGGTCGAGCGGGCCGTCCGGAATATGGCCGGAGCCAGCATCCTGTCCTCGGTCAACGAGCCGGCGGTAGCCCTCGCCGAAGAGCTGCTCGAGCTGGTACCGGGGGGAGATGACCGAAAGGTGTGGCTCGGCCATTCGGGCTCGGACGCCAACGAAGCGGCCCTCCGGGCGATCGAGGCGGTCACCGGACGCCACCGCTTCCTCTCCTTCGTCGGCGCCTACCACGGGGGGACCGCCGGGTCGATGGCCGTCTCGGGCCACTCCGCCCAGGACCACAGCCCCCGGCATCCGGGACTCGTGCTGATTCCCTATCCGAACGCGTATCGGCCGGTCTTCCCCGATGATGTCGGCCAGGCGGTCCTCGCCCACCTCGACCACCTTTTCGAGACCGCCTGCCCTCCCCAAGAGGTGGCGGCCGTCTTCATCGAACCGATCCAGTCCGACGGCGGGCTCATCGTCCCGCCCCCCGGGTTCCTCTCCGGCCTGGAGGAACGCTGCCGGGCCCACGGGATCCTCGTCGTCTGCGACGAGGTGAAGGTCGGTCTGGGACGAACCGGGAAACTCCATGCCTTCGAACACGAGAGGATCTCTCCGGACATCGTCACGTTCGGAAAAGGCCTCGGAGGCGGGCTCCCCCTGTCGGCCGTCGTCGGTCCGGCCGAGATCCTGGACCTGGCGGAGGCCTTCGCCATGCAGACCACATGCGGCAACCCGGTGTCCGCCTCGGCGGGCCGAGCGGTGCTACGCACCATCGTGGAGGAGGGCCTCCCCGAGCAGGCCCGGGAGCGGGGCGACGAGTTCATGGCGGGCCTGTGGGAACTCGCCGGTCGCCATCCCCTCATCGGGGACGTCCGCGGCCGCGGTCTGGCAATCGGTGTCGACCTGGTCCGGGATCCCGAGACGCGCGAGCCGGCCGCCGCCGAAACCGCCAAAGTCGTGTACCGGGCCTGGGAGCTCGGTGCAGTCCTCTTCTACGTCGGCCTCTCCTCCAACGTCCTGGAGTTGACCCCACCGCTCACCATCAACCCCCAAGAGGTCCAGGAGGGACTCGAGATCCTGGATCGAGCCCTGGGCGACGTGGAACAAGGCCGCGTCCCCGACGAGGTGGTGGCCGACTTCGCCGGCTGGTAACGGCTCACAGGCTCGAAGCCGCCGGTGGACTCGGTGAGGTCCTTCTCATCCTCACCTCCGCCCGATCAGGCGCCTCCGGGTCGATCACGCTCAGGGCAAGACGTGGTCCGTACGGTCCAACGCCTCCTCCATGACGCTCATGGCGTGCTCCCGGGAACGTTCGATGGCCGCCGACCGCTGCGTTATCAGCCGCTCATTCTTGGCGACCAGATTCGCAACCAACACGTCGATCACGGCGAGAGCGCCCGCGTATGAGTCGACCAGGCCGAAGCCCTCGATCGGGACGACAAACGTCAGTGCCGCATGCTGGGCGGCGCGCGACAGGTACGGATCGGTCACGACGATGCTGCGCCCCCGTGACCCGGCGAAATGGGCTGTGATGAACTCGGCGGTCGGATCGTAACGCCGAAAGTCGAACACGATCGCCAGTTCGTCACGTCCGGCGTGGGCGATCTGGTCGGCGACCGGGGCCGGCCACGGCGCCAACAGCCGTACTCCGGGCCGGAACAGGTTGAGGTGGGCGAAGAGGGTGTGGGCGACTCCGTGAGAGAAGCGTCCACCCGCAACCCAGACCCGTTTCGCCCCCAGGATCAGGGTCGCGGCCTCGTCGATCTGCTCGGGCTTGAGCCGTTGCATCGCGTCGGTGATCAGCGACAGCACCGACTTGGCCGCCGCCACGGACGCGGAGACACCCTCCGCCGGCGCCTGGTAGAGGGCGAAGGGAGATTGGGTCGAACCCTCGAGTTCGCTGCGCACCGCGGCACGGAAGTCGGGCAGACCGTCGAAACCGATCTTCGTCGCGAACCGCACCACGGTGGCCGGGCTCGTCTCGGACTCGGCGGCCATGACGGCGGCCGATCGAAGCGGGAGCATCGGGTAGTTGCCGAGGATGGCGTGGGCCACCCTGCGTTCGGCCGGCGTCAACTCTTCGAGGTGCCCGTAGATTCGATTGCGGACCGGGATCGGGTCGTGAGAGCTCATATTGAAACATATGTTTCGGTGTTGACGGATATTGCCGTTTCAGATTACTCTATATCAGGCGAGCGAGGGAGGTTTTTGGACGTGAGTGAGGAATGCGAGACCCCAGGTCCGTCCGTGGCACTGATCACCATCGTCGACAATTCCGGCGTTACCCGGGTGAAGACCGTCCCCACACACCGTCTCGCCAGAGTGGCGGAGGTGGGGGTCGGCCTCTCGGACGTATCCGCGGTGATGGCGGTGGACGACGGTATCACTACCAGCCCCGGATTCGACACGCCGTCCGGGGATATGCGCCTCATTCCGGACCTCGACGCCGCCGTGGATCTCTACGGGTCGCGTCTCAGATGGGTCCCGGCAACGATGGTCGACCAGGAGTTGTCCCCACAACCCAACTGCGGTCGCACCATCCTCCGACGGGCCGTCGAAGCTGCAGCGAAGGCGGGAATCACCGCCCGGTTCGCCTTCGAGAGTGAATTCACCGTCTGTGATCTCAAAACCGGAGAGCCTGTCCATCGCGGGCCCGGATTCAGCCCCATCGCGCTGTTCGCCGTCGAGGAGTTCTCGGTGGATCTTGTCGAGGCGTTCGAAGTCCAGGGACTGGACGTCCAGCAGTTCCATCCCGAATACGCCGACGGGCAGTTCGAGGTGTCGATACGCCACAGCGACCCGGTCGCAGCCGCGGACGCCGTCGTGCTGTTGCGTCTGACCGTGCATCGGATGGCCCGCCGCCACGGTCTCCGCGTGTCGTTCAGCCCCCGCCCCTACCTCGAGATCGTCGTGGGCAACGGATGTCATCTCCACTGCAGCCTGTGGCGCGACGACACCAACCTGTTCGGGAGCGAAACCGACGGTCTGGGGCCGAGCGGAGGCGCAGCCGTCGCCGGCATCCTCGAGCATCTGCGCGGCATCCAGGCGGTCCTCACTCCGTCCGTCCCCTCATTCGAGCGCATCATCCCCCAACATTGGGCGGGCGCCTACACCTGCTGGGGGATCGAGAACCGTGAAGCCGCCGTACGCGTCATCCGCGGGACCGTGACCGGACGCCCGGGCACCGCCAACATCGAGATCAAGACGATCGATGCGGCCGCCAACCCGTATCTGACCGTGGCCGTCGTTCTGCATGCCGCCCTGGACGGCATCAGCCGGGGCCTCACACCTGCCGAGCCGATATCGGTGGACCCGCACTCGCTGAGCGAGGACGACCGTGCGGCACGGGGGATCGTGCGGCTCCCCGCCGACCTCGGTGAAGCGATCGAGGCGATGGACGCCGACGGGCTGGTCCGCAACGTGTTCGGCGAGCAGCAGTACGGGGCGTACCGGGCGGTTCGCCAGTACGAACTGAAGACGTTCGGTCCGATGCCCCGAGAAGACCAGATCGAAGCCCACAGGTGGAGGTACTGACGTGTCGATCGACCTGAGAGGGATGTCCGTCGTCGACGCCCACTGCCACGGCATACGCCTCGACGACCTGCTCGCGTACCCGTCGGCGGGATGGGCCGACAGGATCACGCTGATCGGGATGTGCCTGGCCTCATCCGAAACTGCCGCCGCCGAATCGAAGCGGCAGGTCTCGGCGCTCACCGAGTCGACGATGTTCGCGTCGGTCGGGCGCCGGTGGCTGGCCCGATGGCTCGGAGTCGACGTATCCGACGTGGACGAGGCGAGGATGACCAGGCTTCGAGACGACGCCCGCGCCTACCTCGGTGGCCTCCTGGCCGACCAGAAGATCACCGACCTCTTCGTCGACGACGGCTACCCCCAACCTCCCGTCGACGCGGCGCAATTCGGCGCCCTCGTCGGAGCCACCGCACACCGTGTGGCCAGGATCGAACCGATCATCGACCGCGTCTGCGCTCAGGCCGACACGCTCGCCGACGCCGTGGCGGCATTCGAGGCGGAACTCGACGCCTGCGGCCGTGACCCGTCATGCATCGCGTACAAGTCGATCATCGCCTACCGGAGCGGCCTCGACGTCGAGGATCCGAGTGACGCCGAGGTGGCGGCCTCGTTCTCGACGTGGAAGGCGAAAGGTCTCATCGGCGGCCGCCGCGAGACCAAGGCGCTGAGGGACCGGTTTGTTCACATCACCTGTCGCAAGGCGGCCACCTATGACAAGGCCGTCCACATCCACTCCGGGGCCGGTGACCCCGACGTGCTGCTGGCCCATGCCCATGCAGCCGGCCTGGCGCCGCTCATCGCCGCGCATCCCGACACCGCCATCGTGCTCATCCACGCCGGGTTCCCCTGGATCGAAGAGGCCGCCTACCTCGCCGGCATGTACCCGAACGCCCACATCGAGCTGTCCCTCTTCAACCCCTGGGCGACGCTCGACCTCGATCGAGGACTGCGGACCATCCTCGGACTCGTTCCCACCTCCAAGGTGATGTACGGGTCCGACGAGGCGTCCGAACCCGAGGTTCTGTGGATCTCGGCGCGCCTCTTCCGCCGAACTCTGGCCCGGGTCCTGGACGGCGCCGTCGACGACGACCTCCTCACCCCGGCCGAGGGTGTGCGCACCGGTGAAGGCATCTTGGGCGCCAACGCCCTGCGGCTGCACGGGCTGGCGGCGACGTGAGGGAATCCGGACACGGCGCGCCGGACGTGGCCGCCGCCATCAGTGCCGAGATGAAACGGCGCTCCGTCGAGTTTCTGTCTCTCCTCGACGAACTGGTCTCGATCGACTCGGGCCGTGACGCACCCGAGGGCATCGCGAAGGTTCAGGATGTGATCGCGAACCGCCTGACGCGGCTCGAAGGCGTCGCAGTCGAGCGTCACCATCAGGACGGAGTCGCTCATCTGGCCGTCGTGATTTCGGGAGGCGATGCCAGGGTGGCCCTGCTCGGTCACGCCGACACCGTCTTGGCGCGGGGAACGGCGGCGGAACGGCCGCTTCGCGTGGAGGGACACGTCGGATACGGCCCGGGGGTGGCCGACATGAAGGGCGGCCTGGCGATGGCGACCCTGATCTGTGAAGCGCTGGTCGACCTTGGCGACCATCCGACGATCGAACTGGTGATCGTCGGAGACGAGGAGACCCGGGTGGTGGCGCCCCCGTTCATGGACCGCCTCGAGAGCGCCGACGCGTGTTTCGTCCTCGAGTGTGGGCGCCCCGGTGGCGGCTACATCGTTCGGCGCAAAGGGGGGCTCTGGGCGCGGATGGAAGCCAAGGGCCGCTCGGCCCATGCCGGTGTCCAGCCCGACTGGGGAACGTCGGCAATCGTGCAACTCTGTCAGACGGTGGGCATCATCGCCGAACTCCACCGGGTGCGGGACGACCTCACCGTGTCCGTGGGCACCATCGCGGGAGGCTCCGCGCCCAACGTCGTTGCGGCGGAGGCCTGGGCCGACGTCGACATCCGGGCTTTTCGCGACGATGATCTCGACTGGGCTCGCCGTCGCGTCTTCGACATATGTGAGCGCGCATCGTTGTCGGTGCACGAGACGGGACGCTGGCCCCCGATGGGACTGGTGGACGAGAGTCTCTCCAGCCTGTACCAGGACGCCGGCCGAGGCCTTTCGGTGCCGCTCCATCCGGAATCCACCGGTGGCATGTCGGACGGCTGCTGGACGTCGACGGCGGGAATTCCCACCATCGACGGCGTCGGCCCGGAGGGCAGCAACGACCACTCACCCGAGGAATACATCGACCTGGCGAGCGTGCCCGCCCGAGCAGGCGCGTTGGCCGGTGCCATCACCGCAACGACACGGAACGACCGCAGCAACACGGAAAGAGGAGAGAAAGAATGAAGAGACTGTATGCCCTGATCACCGCCGTGACGCTGGTGCTGACCGCCTGCAGTGCAGGCGCGACGCCAGCCACGACAACGACGGAGGCGCCGTCGGCCGAGCCGTCGGTCACCACGACCGCCGCCGACAAGACGGCCGTCCCCGAACCGATCCTGATCGGCTTCGCCGGGGACTTCTCGGACATCTATTCCTTCTACGACAGTCCGGTGCGCGAAGGCGCCGAGCTGGCCGTAGCCGAGATCAACGCCGCCGGTGGCGTGCTCGGTCGTCCCCTCGAGTTTGTGGCCCGTGACGGTCGAAACAACCAGGATGAGACGATGCGTGCGACCCAGGAGTTGATCGACCAAGGTGCCGCGTATCTGATCGGGACATCCGGGGATCCGTTCCTCGCCCAGGCCAGCCTTGCGTGTGCGGCGGGGATTCCCATCTCGACCGGTGACGGCACCGCTCCTACGCTGGTGGGCGACGCCGGCCCCTGTGCATTCCAGACGATCATGAGCGACAACCTTCAGGGTGCAGTCGACGCCGAGTACGCCTGGAGTCAGGGATACAAGACGGCATACATGTTGCGCTCGACCGAGATCCCGTACACGAATGACCTGCCCACCTACTTCGCTGCGGCTTTCGAGCATGCCGGTGGCAAGATCCTCGGTGAAGATGTGTATCGGATCGACGCCGGCGACTACAACGTGCAGGTGACTGCGATCGCCGCTCTCGACCCGGCGCCGGACGTGATCTTCACGCCCATGTTCATTCCCGACACGCCCGTGTTCCTGCGTCAGCTTCGTGCGGCAGGCATCGAGATCCCGGTTCTCAGCACAGACGGCGCCGTCGACGCCAGCATCCTCGAAGCAGGAGACGCCGTCGAAGGGCTCGTGGCGACGACACACGCCTGGCCTGCCGATGACAACGCCATGGCCAAGTTCTATGCCAAGTACAAGGAGGCGACGGGCGCCGACCCGGAGTCACCGGTGGTCGCCATCGGCTATGACGAGATCTATATCGTCAAGCAGATCATCGAGGACGCCGGCTCCACCGATCCCGCAGCCATGATCACCGCACTGCTGGCTCTCACCGGATTCCAGGGTGTGACCGGTTCGCTGAGCATGGATCCGACCACGAGGCGGGTCGACAAAGAGGTCACCCTCGTCGAGATCTCGGGAGGCGAAATCCGCTTCCTTGACCAGTTCATGCCCGGCTTCATCCCGCAAGTTGGCTGAATGATGCTGAAGGTGCAGGGACTGTCGGCCGGATATGGACCTGTAGAGGTCCTGGCCGACCTGTCCCTGCACGTCGGCGAAGGTGAGGTCGTGGCGGTGCTCGGTGCCAACGGCGCCGGGAAGTCCACACTCTTGAACTCCCTCGTCGGCATCGTGACTCCCCGAGCCGGCTCGATCGAGTTCGACGGACGAGAGATCGCCGGTCAAGCCACCGAGGACATCGTCCGGGGCGGCCTCACCCTCGTCCCGGAGGGCCGCAACGTGTTCGCTCGACTCACCGTCGCCGAGAACCTGGTGGTGGGCGCGTACAGTCGAAGGGGGAGGAACGTCAAGGCCGATCTCGACAGGCTCCTGGAACGGTTCCCGATCCTGGCGGCACGTCAGCATCAGACGGCCGGGACGCTGTCGGGCGGGGAGCAGCAGCAACTCGTCATCGCCCGCACCCTGATGTCGCGACCCAAGATGATCCTGCTGGATGAGCCGTCGCTCGGTCTCGCTCCGGTGATCGTCGACGTCGTCTTCGACCTGATCCGCGAACTCAGGGACACGGACGGGCTGACGATGGTGCTCGTCGAACAGAGCATCTCTCACGCCCTCGACGTGTCGTCACGGGTGTACGTGATGGCAACAGGGCGGATCGTGCGTGAGGGGACGGCTGCCGAGATGGCCGCGGCGGCACACGAGCTCGAGTCGTCCTATCTGGGCGGTTCTCGGTGAGCCTCGAGGTTCTGGTCCAGCAGCTCTTGAACGCCCTCAGTTTGGGGAGTATCTACGCGCTCCTCGCCTTGGGTCTGGCGGTCGTATACAGCGTGCTGGGACTGCTCAACTTTGCCTACGGTGAGCTCATCACCGTCAACGGCTACATGATGTTCGTGCTGATCGGTGCGGGCATGGGGTTCTGGGAGGCGGCGCTGCTGGGTGTGGTCGCCGCCGTGGCCGCCTCGCTCCTCATCGAAAGGACCGCCTTCCGGCCGCTGCGCGGGGCATCCGCCACGACCGTGATCTTCTCGTCATTTGCCGTGTCGGTGATCATCCAGAACCTCATCCGCAACCTGGTCTCTCCCCGGCCCAAAGGGATCGCGATACCCTCCTGGATGGACGGGGTCGTGGCTGTGGGTCCGTTCCGGCTGCCGGTACTGTCGCTCATCACGGTGGCGGTGGCGCTCGTCGGGGGAGTGATCCTCACCGCCATGCTCACGCGTTCCCGTCATGGCCTGGCCATGCGAGCCGCCGCCGAGGACTTCACGACGGCGCGGCTCATGGGCGTCCGGGCGGGCCGGATGATTATTCTCGCCTTCGGCGTCTCAGGACTGTTGGCCGGCATCGCCGGGTTCCTGTGGGTGGCACGGCGGGGTGCCGTCACGCCGACAATGGGATTCACACCGCTGCTCGAGGCGTTTATCGCCGTTGTTCTGGGAGGATTCGGCAAGCTCTCGGGTGCCGTCTACGGCGGTTTCCTGCTGGCGTTCATCGAGGTCGCCCTGCAGGCAGCGTTGCCGGCGCCGTTGCGTCCCTTCACGAGCGCGCTGACCCTGGTAGTCGTCGTGGTGATCCTCTTCGTCAGACCGCAAGGTCTGGCCAAGGCGGTCGAAGGACGGGTGGCATGAACACCTTTTCACGCCGTCGCATGGGCGAAGCGGTTCGGACCTGGCTGCTGCTCACCGCACTGTTGGCGGTCGTGGCCCTGGTCGGCTCCGCATTCCTCGACGCACCCTCCCAACGGGTGTTGACAAACTTTCTGACCATCGTCGGCCTCGTCGTGGCCTACCAGAGTTTTGTTGGTCCGTCGGGTCTTCTCTCCTTCGGCCACGTCGCGTTCTTCGGCGCCGGCGCCTATGCCGCGGCGTTGGTCACGATCCCGGTCGATCAGAAGGCACGTCTTCTCCAAGGGCTGCCGGCCTGGCTGGCAGGCATGGAGACGGGGCTGTGGGGAGCGATCCTCGCCGCCGTGCTGGTCGCCGCGATCATCGCGGCGTTCACCGGGGCAACCATCTCCAAGATGGAGGACATGGGGCTGGTCATGGCCACTCTGGCGCTGCTGGTCATGATGTATACGGTCTTCGCCAACTGGGATACCGTCACTCGAGGCACGATCGGGATTCTGCGGGTTCCGGATCTCGTGACAACGCCGATCGCCCTTGTCGCAGCCGTGGTCATCACAGGGGTGGCCCTGCTCTTTTCCGCCTCTCCGATCGGACTTCGCCTCCAGGCGGTCAGGGAGGACCAGGCGGCGGCCTCCGCGTTGGGGATCTCGGTGGCACGCAGCCGCTTCTACGGCTGGATGATCAGTGCGGTCCTCATGGGGGCGGGGGCGGCCGTGTGGGCACTCAACAACCTGGCGTTCGGACCTCACCAGTTCTTCTTCGCCCAGACATTCACCCTGTTGTCGATGCTCGTGATAGGGGGGATGTCGTCGGTGTCGGGGGCCGTGATCGGCACGGCTGTGGTGACGGTGCTGGCCGAGATGCTCCGGCCGCTGGAGCGGGGACTGTCCCTGGGCCCCGTCCACCTGAGCGAGCTGCCGGGTGTGATCCAGCTGGCTTTGGCCGCCCTGATCATGCTCGTGCTGATCGTGGCCCCCCAAGGCATCACCGGGGGGCGGGAACTGGGATCGTTGTTGAGGAGGCGCAAATGAGCCTCGTCGTCAACTCCGTTTCCAAGCACTTTGCGGGCCTGACGGCGCTCGAGGACGTGTCGTTCAAGCTGGACCAGGAGGAGATCCTGGGTGTGATAGGACCCAACGGCTCGGGGAAGACGACGCTCGTCAACGTGACCACAGGGATCCTCGATCCGGACGGAGGAACCGTGCAGGTCGACGGGCGCGACATGACCGGGGCCGCACCCGACGCCATCTCCAGGGCAGGTGTCGTCCGCACCTTCCAGACGGTCCGTCTGTTTGGTGCGCTCAACGTTTGGGACAACGTGGCCGCAGTCATTCGCAACCCCGATCGCCCCATCGACGAGGTCGTGCAGGAGCACCTCGAGCGGTTGGGCCTCGGCCATCTCGGGTCGACCCCCGCGAGCCACCTCGCCTACGGCCTTCAGCGACGGCTCGAGATCGCCCGTGCCCTGGCCACCGGCCCAAGCTACCTGCTGTTGGACGAGCCGGCCGCCGGTCTCAACGACGTCGAGTCGGCCGATCTGGAAGAAACCATCAGAGCCATCCCTCATGATCCCCGATGGGGATGCGGGGTCCTGATCATCGACCACGACCTCCGCCTCATCACCTCTCTCTGCGACCGGCTGTTGGTCATGGCCAGCGGGAAGGTGATCGCAGAAGGTCCCCCCGAGGAAGTGAGACGTCAGCCCCAAGTCGTGGAAGCGTACATAGGGAGAAGGAAGGACAAGCCAAGATGAGACCTCGCTATGGGATCATCGGCGCGGGCCGTCAGGGTGTCGCCGCCGCCTACGACCTGTGTGTCAGAGGAGAGGCCGGGACCGTCGTCTTCGCCGATCGAGTTCCGGAGACGGGGATGCAGGCAGCGAAGCTCGTCTCCGGTCTCGTCACCGGCGTCGAGGTGTCGCACCAGACACTCGACGCAACGGATCGAGGCGCGGTGGAAGAGTTCATGGCCCGCTTCGACGTCGTGCTGGGGTCGGCAAGCTGGCGTCTCAACGTGGGACTGACCGACGCCGCCATCGCCGCCGGAACCCACTTCGCAGACCTGGGTGGCAACGCCGAGGTCGTGTGGGCCCAGTTCGAGGCCGACGAGGCGGCCCGAGTGGCCGGGGTGGGCATCGTCCCCGACTGCGGGCAGGTCCCGGGCACCGGAGCCAACCTCATGGCCCATGTGGCCCGGAGCTTCGACGAAGCCGACTCGGTGGTTCTCTACGACGGGGGGATACCCGCCTCCCCGGAGCCGCCCTGGAACTACCTGCTGACCTTCAACATGGATGGTCTCACCAACGAGTACTGGGGTCACGCCCTCTACATCATCGACGGCGAGCAGCGCCCGGTCGAAGTCTTCGACCCGGACGAGTACGAGACCCTCGAATTCGATCAGTTCGGCACACTGGAGGCCTTTGCCACCTCGGGTGGGCTGACGACCCTCTCCCGTACCCTGGAGGGACAGATCAGGACGCTGAAGAACAAGACCCTCCGCTACCCGGGCCACGTCGCCCAGTTCAAGGCCTTCCGCGATGCGGGTTTCTTCGATGAGGAGCCGATCATGGTCGGTGACACCAAGGTGGTCCCTCGCGAGGTGTTCCACGCCCTCATCGAGCCGAAGATCCGTGCCCCTGAAGGCTTCCGGGACGTCGTCGTCAACCGGGTCGTCGGCCGCGGCGTCATCGACGGGAAGGACCACGAGATCACTCTCGACGTGATCGGCTATCCGCCCGAAGGGCTCCCCTTCACCGCCATGCAGGCGGCCACCGGCTGGCACGCCGCCATCGTCATGCACCGGCTCGCCACCGGCCGGTGCGGTCCGGGTGTCGTCGAAGTGGAGAACGCCATCGACGGAGGCGATCTCCTGAACGAGCTCAGGCGGCGGGGATTTCACGTATCGGAGCGGAGACGGCATCTCGATGAGGTGTGATGCATGAGCCCATGTCAAGGCCGAGCATGGCATCGTCGCGCCGAACGGTGACTTCGCATCCGACCGTTGCGGGCTCTTCGCACAGGATCGGGGTCCGATGATGGCGAGAAGGTAACGGGGAGTCTGTCCACCTGACAGTTGCTGGAGTTTCCCTTGTGAACATGTCCGGCTCGCGGGGGAGATCCTTTCCGGTTCTCTGCCCTCGAAGGGCAAGTACCCAGTCCTCGAGGCGACGGGGAGTTGTTGTGGGGGTTTCTTTCTCTACCCCATCGACCTCGGCTCGTTCCTCGCCTCGGCCACTTCCCCTGCGAGGGGAAGGAAGAGCTGGGGTCGGTCTTTTCTTTTCTTCTCCCTGGAGGGGGAAGTGCCGAGTCTTCGAGGCGATGGGGGTGTGGGCGCGCGGGGTGGAAGATTCTCTACCCCATCGACCTCGGCTCGTTCCTCGCCTCGGCCACTTCCCCTGCGAGGGGAAGGAAGAGCTGGGGTCGGTCTTTTCTTTTCTTCTCCCTGGAGGGGGAAGTGCCGAGTCTTCGAGGCGA